>DATMXP010000010.1 GCA_035561515.1 Terriglobales bacterium
CTTATATGTAGCGCCCGTGCCGCGCATAAGTGCTTTATTTTGTTATAGGAACCCAAAAGAGGGGGGGAGGGGGGGTACCCCGGCCATTCACCCTCAGCGGTCCAGGTGCCACAACCCACAGAAACGTTAAAGACTCCGGACCACTCGGCAGGGGTTACCCACCGCGAGACTGCGGGCGGCGATGTCCCGGGTGACAACGCTGCCGGCGCCAATGACGGAATCGTCGCCGATCGTCACACCAGGACAGATGAGGGCGCCCCCACCGATCCAGACGTTCCGGCCGATTATGACCGGTGAGGCAGCTTCGAGTCCGCTTTCGCGGATGCCCGGATCCAGCGGGTGCCAGGCCGTATAAATATGGACGCCGGGTGCGATCTGGGCGTAGTCGCCGATCGAGATACGATTGCAGTCCAGGAAGACGCAGTTGTAGTTGACGAACGAATTACCGCCCATCGAGATATTCGAACCGTAATCACAGAAGAAGGGTGACCGGATTTGCGTCGCCTCCCCAATGTGGCCGAACAGTTTTTGTAGAAAAGTGAAGCGGGTTTCAACATCTTCGTTAGGGATGGCGTTGAACTCGCGCAACAGCCGCTGCGCGCGCGACAACTCCGCCACCAATTCCGCGTCGGTGGACCGATAGAGTTCACCCGCGAGCATCTTCTGTTTCTCGGGCTGCTTTTCGGACATCAGTGGTGAGAACCTCAACGAGGGAAGAAGGTTTCACCTGTACCAATTCCATGACCCGATGGTTAAACTTCAGCGACCGTCGTTGCGTTCCGCAGTGACACCGTTCTATACTGAAACTTCTCAGGAGGATCGTCTTCAGCTGTACCGGAGATCGAACTCGGGTCCGAGAGGCCCTCTTCCGACGACGAAGAGGCTCCGTAGTAAGTAACGTCGTGCGTACGGCGCTCGACTGCGTAGTGACCCTCCTGTTCCCCACAGACTGCCGCCTTTGCGCGCTCCCGCTGAATGTAAGTTCCCGCTTGCCCGTTTGTCCTGACTGTCTCTCCGCGATCGAACCTGTCGAAGGGCATCGTTGCCTGCTTTGCGGGGAAAGACTCTTTTCGGGTGTCGCCCAGACCCTTTGCGGCGAGTGCATGAGGGAAGTGCCGCCTTACGAAAAGGCGACCGCTTACGGCAGCTATGAAGCTGGATTGCGTGAACTGATTCACCTTCTGAAGTACGACCGCGTCATGCCAGCCGCTGACATCCTTGGCCGCATGACTGCGGAAGCCCTTCAAGACATTACCTCCGACTTCGGTTCCGACCTGCCTCTGGTCGTGCCCGTTCCGCTGCACGAAACCAAACGGAAGCAACGCGGGTTTAATCAGTCAGAGCACATCGCGCAGGCGATGGTGAAAGCCAGCGGCTTGAAGCTGGAACTTGCTCCCGAGTTGCTGGAACGGAAGCGTCCGACGGAATCGCAGACAGGATTGACTCGTCAGCAGCGCATCGCCAACATGCGTGGCGCATTTCGTGCCACGAACTCAGTGCAGAAGCGCGACATCCTACTGGTTGACGATGTGTTCACGACAGGCACTACGGTTTCCGAATGCGCCCGTGTTTTGCGCAAGGCTGGTGCCGGAAAGGTTTGGGTAGCGACTGTTGCCCGCGTGTTGAAGGCAGAATCGTCTTTCGCGCGGGTAGAAGGAGAACAAGAGCATGCGCTGGCGATGGCGGCCGGCGCTTATGCGTAGCTTATGCACGCAAAGGGTCATAACACGATCAGGCCACAACCGATCAGCACCGAGCAGTTTCAACCGTTCACCCACGGCGGAAACGGACGCGGCACCATGAATCAACCGGTGCTCGTGTTGAATGCGTCCTATGAGCCGATCAACGTCTGCGCTGCCCGGCGGGCGATTGTCCTGGTGCTGAAGGGCATTGCCATGGCCGAAGAGAGCAACGGCGCGACGATGCATGCCGCGCGCCTGGCGATGCGTGTGCCCTCGGTGATTCGCTTGACGGAATACCGTCGTATTCCGCACCAGACCCGAGCCCTTTCGCGGAAGAACATCCTGCTGCGCGACCGGAACTGTTGCCAGTATTGCGGGACGCCATTACCCGCGAGCGAGCTCACGCTCGATCATGTGATGCCGCGTTCCCGCGGCGGAAGCTCGACCTGGGAGAACCTCGTCGCGTGCTGCCACACGTGCAACCGCCAGAAAGGGAACCGCACTCCGACGGAAGCCGGAATGAAGCTGTTGAAGGAGCCGCGTCCGTTCAACCTGCATACCAGCCGGCACATCATGCGGCTGCTGGGACACTCGGACGATAAATGGAGGAAGTATCTCTTCTACTGAGCGCTCGAGTAGAAACAATTCCTAAGCCTCCGGACGACCGGAGGCTTTACTATTCGCAGTGATGAAACCAGCGACGAAGTCCCGGAAGAAAGCGACACCCGAACTCGGCCTTGAGCTCGCACGCGAGTGGATGCGCCGGCACGCGCGGCCTCCGGACCCGGTGCCTCCGTTGTTTCACTACACGGGTGCGGGAGGCATTCGCGGTATCATCCGCAGCGACCGGCTCTGGGCCAGTGGCGCGCAATACATGAACGACTGGATGGAAGTCGTTTATGGATTCGAGATCATCATGAAGAACCTGCGCGAGTTGGTGGAATCGCGGAAACTGCCCGAGCGTTCGCAGCAGGTGTTTACGGAAGTCCTTCGGTTGATGAATGAGCCCGATTCGCCGTTCGTCGATGCCTACTTCGTTGCGTTCTGCGAAAAAGGGAACCTGCTCAGCCAGTGGCGGGCTTATGCGGGGACCCAGGGATTCGCCGCCGAATTCGATCCGCTTGTGCTCAAGGGTGAACTCACCCTCACGACGAATGCCCTGGGACGCAATCTTCGCCTGGCGAAGGTGGAATACGATCCGCGCAAGCAAGACAAGGGCCTGCAGGATTTAATCAGTGAACTGACGGATACGATCGAAACGCAGGTGCGGAACGGCAGCAAGAAAGCTCCCGGCCCCGAGGCTACGGTCGTGGAGTTTGCGCGTGTGGTTTTGTCGTCGTGGGCGGCAACAGTGAAGCATCCCGGCTTTGAAGAGGAGCAGGAATGGCGAGTTATCTTCCAACCCCTCATCACCGCGGAGGAACGCTACTTGTCGACCCAGGAATTTGCGGTTCGGCTGGAAGGCGAAGAGCTCGTCTCGCACGTGGAATTTATGCCGAACGCCAAGGTGGCTCCAAAACGCGGGAAGGAAGGGCCGAAGCTTCCGATCAAGTCCATCACATGCGGACCGAACGTTGCCATGCGTTCTGCGATGAGGGCGCTCGAGATCCTGCTCCGGAACAACGGCTACGAGTCGGTTGAAATCCGGAAGAGTGAGATCCCGGCGAGAAGCTGACCATGAGCCAAGACATCCTCGAAATTCGACCTCCGAAGCCGGACCAGCGCGTCCGCTACGGAGACGATCCGTTCCAATTTGCAGACATCCGCAGGCCTAAGAGGGGAGGTCCCTCGCAGGCTGTGATGATGATTCACGGCGGATTCTGGCGAGCGAAATACGATCTGGAGCACACGGGCGTGTTCTGCGCAGCGCTGACCGATGCTGGATTCACGACCGTAAATCTTGAGTATCGGCGGGTGGGGAATCCGGGCGGCGGTTGGCCTGGGACAGTGGAGGACATCCAGAGTGCATACAAGTTCTTCCGGCAGGATGCAAAGGAGTGGGGCTTCAAGAAAATTGTGGTGATGGGGCATTCCGCAGGAGGGCACCTCGCGTTGTGCCTGGCCGCCAAAGAACCAACGCTGGATGGCGCAATTTCGCTCGCGGGAGTTCTCGATCTCCAGAAGGCTTATGACCTTCACCTTAGCAACGATGCGGTGGTGGAGTTCATGGGTGGCACTCCAGCGCAATCCGCTGACCGCTACCGCGAGGCTTCTCCCTTCGACTTGCGCATCACGGTCCCGCAGGTGGTGATTACCGGCTCTGCCGACGAGGTCGTGCCGCCAGAGTTTTCGCGCCGCTATGTCGCTGAGAAGAGATCAAAAGGCGAGAAGGTGGAGTTGGTCGAGATCGCCGAAGCTGACCACATGGCCATGGTGGATCCGCGAACCAAAGCCTTCCCGGAGATTCTGAAAGCGGTAAAGTCCCTCACGGCGTAGCAGCAGGTCACATCGCGTGCCCGTTACCGCGAGACTTCTCCTTTACCCGCAGTGTTCGTTTCAACCGGGGCACGAGGACGGTGTAGTACTCGATCATCGCGGTGACTCTCTGAGGCTCCGATTTCATGGCGAGTAGCGACTGCTTGAAATCGAGATCCAAGGGTACCGATCCAGCCAAGTGGAAAGAGAGCTGAGCATCATCCAACTCGATCCCGCTCGCTTCTGCTCCGGCCAGCGCCAGGAGTTGTCCGTGCAACTCGATTAGTTTCTCGGCCTCGGGTTTGGGAGCCGGGGTGGCTTCGTCGTCGTCGAAAAATGTAACGTCGCCGCGAAGGAAAGCACGTTCCTGATCGAGCCCCTCAATCTGGAATCGCTTGCTGCCTTCGGTAACGATATCCAGTCGGCCATCGTCATACTTCTTTACCACCTCGGAGATGTCAGCCAGACATCCGATTTCGGCTACGGAACCCTCCTGGGCGCGAACAATTCCGAATGACTGGTTTTCGAGCAGGGCTTGACCGACCATCTCTTTGTAACGCTCTTCAAAGATGTGGAGGGGCATGGGGGCACCAGGGAGGAGGACGACGTCGAGCGGGAACAACGCGATCAAAGGCACCGAGTCATTGTAAGGCACGGGCCCGATTCCAGGAGGCATTGGCGAATGGCAATTTATCTTCCAAATGGCGCCGATGAACGCCTGTAAGTAGAAGAAAATCCAGAACTTTTCCGCGACTTTATTCGTAGTCAGGACCGTGGTTTCGAAACCAAACCAACCAGAGAACCATCTAACACCTTGTCGGCGCTCATAGTTCGGAAGGAAATGCAAGAGCAATCTGCTTCTTTGCTTCAAAAAGCCGTGGAAGCATGCTAAAATTCGAAGGTTTCTGCACCTATTTCCTGTTCTTCCCGCCGACACTGACATTCCGGGGAGGCAAACACTTCCTCGGCTGAGCGCCGTAAGGGGTACTCTGCATTGCCTATTGACGATAAGTACGACATTAAAAAGCTGATCGACGCTGGAAAAGAGAAGGGCTATCTCACGTATAACGAGGTCAATGACCTTATACCGCATGAGTTGCATTCGCCCGAAGACCTCGACGATCTGCTGACGACGATTGGTACCCAGGGCATTGACTTGCTTGAGGGTTCGAAGCTCCCGTCGTCCACACTGGAAAAACGCTTCGACGCTGAACTGAGCGAAGAAGGCGAAGAGGTCGAACTTGACCTGACGCCCGGCGCGCTTGAAAAAACTAACGATCCCGTTCGTATGTACCTGCGCGAGATGGGCACGGTCCCCCTGCTCACCCGCGAAGGCGAAGTGGAAATTGCAAAGCGCATTGAGCGTGGCCAGCTTAAGGTCCTCAAGGCGCTATCGCGGTCTCCGATTGTGGTGCGTGAAATCCTCGCTCTTGGCGAAGACCTGAAGAAGGGTGTTCGCTCCATCAAGGAAATCGTCACCTTCGACGAAGAGGAAATCACCGAAGAAGTCCTGATCAACCGGTTGAAAGACATCACCGGAAAGATTGACGAAATCGGGAAGTACTACAAGAAGGGCGCGGTCCTGACCGAAAAGCTGCAAGGTTTCCCGGTTGGGAAGAAGAAATCGAAAGAGTATCGCAAGTGCCGCATGTCGCTGGGCCGCGAACTGGTTAAGCTCTCTCGCGCGGTGCGCAAGTTGGGCTTCACCAATCCGGAGCGCAAGCGCCTGACCGACCGCCTGATGAAGATGGTCGAGCAGATGCGCGGGCTCGAGCGCCAGATCGACAGCACGGAACGCAAAGCCGAAGCCAGCCGCAACGACGAGCAGAAGAAGGAATTGCGCAAGCAGTGCCGGACTCTGCGCCAGGACCTCGAGCATCTCGAAACCGAAGCCGGCGCCACCGCCCATGATCTAAAGCGCACACAGCGCGACATCATCCAGGGCGACATGGACGCCGAGCAGGCGAAACGCGAGTTGATCGAAGCCAACCTGCGACTGGTGGTCTCAATTGCGAAGAAGTACACGAACCGCGGTCTGCAGTTCCTTGACCTGATTCAGGAAGGCAACATCGGCCTGATGAAGGCCGTGGACAAGTTCGAGTATCGCCGTGGTTACAAGTTCTCCACGTACGCAACGTGGTGGATCCGCCAGGCGATTACGCGTGCTATTGCCGACCAGGCCCGCACCATCCGTATTCCGGTGCACATGATCGAAACGATCAACAAGCTGATCCGCACGTCGCGTCAGCTGGTGCAGGAACTCGGACGCGAACCTACGTCAGAAGAAATCGCGAAGCGCATGGACATTCCTGTCGCCAAGGTCCGCAAAGTCCTGAAAATCGCACAGGAGCCCATCTCGCTGGAAACGCCGATCGGTGAAGAAGAAGATTCGCACCTCGGCGACTTCATCGAAGACCGCGCGGTAGTTTCACCGGCCGAAGCCGTCATCAACGTGAACCTGAAAGAGCAGACCGCACAGGTGCTGCGCACGCTCACACCGCGTGAAGAAAAGGTCATCAAGATGCGCTTTGGACTGGAAGACGGAAGCGAGCACACGCTCGAAGAAGTCGGCCAGTCGTTCGCCGTAACACGTGAACGTATCCGCCAGATCGAGGCCAAGGCGTTGCGGAAGCTGCGTCATCCGTCGAGGTCGAGGAAGCTGAGAGCGTTTATGGATGGAGTAAGGGACTAACTCACCGATAGCTGGAAAGGCCCGGTCTTTGGACCGGGCCTTTCCTTTCTTATTGTGTACGTACAAACGTCGCTCGAAACCTGCTCTGTCTCCTCGCGTGATTAGTTCTTCCGCTTCGCTCGTTCCGCCATGAGTCCCAGGGCGTATAAGCCCCCGTTTGCGTCAGCCGGTGGGTCCTGGTTCGCGAGAACAACCACGGTGTACGGCGAATTCAAAATGATGTACAGGTGCGTACTGACGCCCGGAAATCCGCCGCCATGACCGACCGCGGTCTGCCCGTACACTTCCTTGATTTCCATGGCATAGCCATACTTTCCGCCGAAGGCTGTGGTTTCGCCGCCGCGTGGTTTGGCCAGTTCCTCGAACGTGGCGCGACTCACGAGTTTGCCAGTGCGGAGCGCGTCGGCAAACTTGACCAGGTCGTCGGCGGTTGAGATCGCTCCACCCGCTGGACTGCCGATGTCGGCTTCCGCCTCACGCCAATATTTTGCCGGACCAGTTGGGCCGAACTTCGTATACGGCGTGACCATGCGCGGGTCGCGATGGGGGATATTGTTCGGGTCGCTATTCGTCATGCCGGCGGGCTCAAAGATGTGCTTGCGAATGTAGTCCGGGTACGCTTCGCCTGAAACCTTCTCGACGATTGCTCCCGCCAAGGCCAATCCGGCATTGCTATAGGCCCTAT
This sequence comes from Terriglobales bacterium, assembly GCA_035561515.1. Classification (NCBI taxonomy): domain Bacteria; kingdom Pseudomonadati; phylum Acidobacteriota; class Terriglobia; order Terriglobales; species Terriglobales bacterium. Next base: position 7,475 of record DATMXP010000010.1, read on the forward strand.
TGCTGCCCGGTGCAAACTGTGGCTCGTCTTTGTCGTAGAGGGGCATGAAATCAGAAGCCCGTTTTACGCCGTTTTTCATCATGTCCGGGGTGCGCTTCCCCAGGAAATCGCCCATACCGGATGTGTGGGTAAGAAGCATTCCCAGGGTTACCTTCTCGCGCACGGTCTGGTTCGGATAATCAGGGAAGAATTTTCCGATGGCATCGTCGAAACTGATTTTCTTCTGATCTACGAGTTGCCCGATTGCCGCTGCCGTGAACATCTTGCCTAGGGATCCCAACGTGAACTGCGTCGAACCGGTGATTGGAGTTTTGCTCGTGTGGTTCGCGTATCCTCCGGCGGCTGAAGCTATGGTCTTTGTCCCGCGCGCGATGCTGACGATGCCTGAGAACAAACCTGCTTGCGAAGCCTTCGCGATGTGCGACGTTAGCTCTCGTGCAATCGCCTCGTCGCTCAGGTGCTTGGGTAGCGATTCCTCGGGAGGAGTGGTGGGAAAGAACCTCGCCCGATCGATCTTGTCCTGGTCATTCAGTTCGATGCTGTAGTTGCTCCAAATGCCCGTCTTCCTTCCGACAACGAGCATCTCGATCGACTTCGACTCCGATCTCGTGACCTTGGCGATGCGATATCCGCTAGTGGCCGTGCATTCGTCATAGTCGTCCTGTGCGCGACCTTCAGCAGGAAACCGCTTCAGCGCGCGTTCAGAAAGGTTTTGCGATGTCCAGTTCGTCAATGCTTTGAGGTCTGGGGCATCACAGAGCTTGAACCAGGCAGTCATGATTTGCCCCGGCTTGGTCTCAGGCAAGGTCGCCGATGTTGTTTCCGCAGATGCAGCCGCCCCAAAAAGTACGACAAAAACTGCGAGCTTCTTCACGTTCAAACACTGTCTCCTTAATAGTGACGAAACGCTTAGACGAGACAAAATGCAATTGGTTTAGGTTCTTGCGGGAATTTTTCGAAGAAAAACGACGGACGATATCATCTGTACAGTACCCATGAAGCTAACTCAGCGCACACAACTCCGCCGCCTGCCCAAGCGTGGCGCGCACGATACCGAGACGATCCATCGGATTCTTGACAGCGCTTTCCTCGCACATGTCGGCTTCGTCGTAGACGGACAGCCTTTCGTGATTCCAACGCTCTATGGGCGCGACGGCGACAAGCTCTACATCCACGGCTCGGCCGCAAGTCGGATGCTGCGCGAGCTTTCGAGTGGTATACCGGCCTGTGTGACAGTCACTTTGGTTGACGGCATTGTGCTCGCGAGGTCAGCATTTCATCACTCCATCAATTACCGGTCCGTGGTGGCCTTCGGAACGGCGACGAAGATCGAAGGCGAGGATGCGAAGAACCACGCATTGCGGGTCATTTCCGAACAAGTGATGCGCGGGCGTTGGGACGATGTCCGACCGCCGAATGAGCAGGAGTTGAAAGCCACCAGCGTGCTCGAGTTCGTGATCGAAGAAGCGTCGGCAAAGATCCGCACCGGGCCGCCTGTGGACGACGAAGAGGACTATGCGTTGTCGATCTGGGCAGGCGTTCTTCCCATGGAAACGCGAGCGCTCACGCCAGTGCCGGACGCACGCTTGTCGCCGTCGGCGCGTATCCCGGATTATCTGCGCAGACATTCTTCAGAGGATCCCAGCTAGCTTCGGCATCGCTGTCTTGATAACGTGTCCGTTCAAGCGGGAGGGGAGCTGCTCCCGTTTCGGAATTCCCAAATTTGGAAATCGTTCCTTTTTCGCCGTGCGGACAGGAAATTTGTGAGTACAATGCGCGTGCAAGTCAGCTTCGGAGGGCCCGATGATGCCGGCTCGATTGCCTCGCGCGTTCATGTCTTTACTCCTCCTGTTATTCGCATTCCCTTTATTTGCACAGCGCGGAGCGCTCACGCGCCCAGTGACTCTTGCGCAGATGACCGAGCAGGCGGCGACGATAGTGCGGGGACGGGTCGCTTCCGTTGAGGTGGAACCTCATCCCGAATACAAACATCTGCGAACGGTTGTCGTTACACTTCGCGTGAACAAGTCGCTTAAGGGCAAAGCGGCCGAAACCCTGACCTTCCGTCAGTTTATCTGGGACGTTCGGGATGTTCGGTCGGCTGCGGGGTACCGCGCGGGACAAGACCTTCTGCTGTTTCTTAACCGCACGACTGAGATCGGCCTGACTTCGCCGGTAGGCTTGGAGCAGGGGCGATTTCGCTTATTCACGGACGCTCAAGGAAAGACATCGGCTGTAAACGGAGCCCGGAACTCCTACCTTTTTACCGACTCTATCGAGCAAGGTGCTCCGACGAGAATGTCAGCACTGTCAAGAAATGTGATCGCCAACTCAAGGAAACGTCCGGGTCCGGTGCCAATTGAGGTTGTTGAGGAGAGCGTGCAGGCGTACTTGCGCGAATCAGGGAGGTCCCAATGAGACGCGTGAGCGCATCGTTCCTGTTCACTCTGCTGTTCGTGATTCTGAAGAGCGTACCCGCCACTGCCGGAGGTCCCATAAGCGTAGGGGGGCCAACACTGGGCACGGAAGGTCAAGTCATCGTTTGGGATCAGTCTGCACCCGTCCAATATCGCATCGACGGCGGCCCGCTGGGACTGCTGACGAACTTGGGTGCATCCACCAGCGTGAGCAATGCATTCCAGCAGTGGACCCAGGTGCCCGGGTCTGCGTTGACGACTCAGAACGCCGGTTCCATACAAGGTGTTGCGGACAGTGATGTGAGTACGGTTGCAGAGTACGATGCCGTCTCCGCTTCGTGTGATGCCGGCGAACAATCTCCGATCATCTTCGATAACGGCGTCCTCATCGGACAGCTCACCGGTGATTCAAACGTGCTCGGCTTCAGTGGTACGTGCAAAATCTCCGCGCAAGGGAAGATCCAAACTGCTCTGACATTCCTTTCGCAGCCGTCGGACATGCCGACCGCATACCTGCAGGTGGAAATCCTTCACGAATTAGGCCACTTTCTCGGTCTTGAACACACCGATGTACTTGCCCCGTTCGAAACGGGTTGGACGCAGACTGACATCGATAACACTCCAACCATGTTCTATAACCTTATTACGCCTACAAGTGCGACATTGAAACCAGATGACAAGGCGTGGTTCGCCAAGCTTTATCCTGGCCAAAACTTCTCTTCCTACTACGGCAACATCTCGGGTGACATCCTGTTTCGCGACGGAATCACCCCTGTTCAGGGGATGTTGGTAATTGCCAGGCGAGTCGGCGAAACACACGTGACAGCCTTCTCCAGCGTGTCCGGATATCGTTTCACCAATAACATCGGGCAGAGGTATACGTCGGATTATCTGCCCTGCGTCCCTGCTTCAGCTTGCAGCGGAGGCACGTGGGGCGACAACCCTGGATCAGAGTTTGGCAGCCATAGCCCAACGCTGGCCGGACGTTACGATATCCCCGTTCTTCCCGGCAGGTACACAATCGAGGTGCGTTCTCTGTCCGATTCCGGGAGCATGGGGCCTTTTTATCCATCGGCACCGATCCCCGGTCCAGAGGAATACTGGGAGACACAGGAATCGAACGCAGATTGGGACATGTTTCACTCGTTCAACTGGCTGGCGCAACCAGGCTCCGTCAACGTTGCAGCCGGGCAGACGGTGAGCGGGATCAGTATCATCCTGAACGGTACGGACGAGACATACGACATTTTCGATAGCCCTCCCGCTCAACCTGCTTCGACATCACCTGCAGGAGCGGGAAGATGAAGAACAAAATCGTCCTCCTATCGTTTCTGATTTCAGCAATGCTGTGTCTACCGG
>DATMXP010000011.1 GCA_035561515.1 Terriglobales bacterium
TACTCCTTCAGCGCGGCGATGATCTGCTCCTCGGTGTGTCCCTTCTTCGGCATGTCGAACCTCCTCGTTCCCCTCTCCGAGGACCTCAATTGCCTACGATATCTCCAATTTCAATTGGTACAACTTCTGGGTTTTGGATCATCGACACGCTGCCGTTCTTGTAGCCGTCATAATAGCCAAGCTCCCACGGCATCCACACCGACTTCGGCGAGTTCTCCGACGTGGCAAATACAAACTGCCGGCATGAACGCATCCGTTTTCTCAGCACATTCGCGGTTTCAGCGGTCACGTTGCTGCGATCCAATTGCGGATCGTCCACCCAGTCCACATAGACACTGAGGCCATTACCTTCCAGGATGGCCTTTACGCCGAGGATGAGTTCCGCATCCTCCTTGCTATGGGACAGGAAGACATCGTAGGTGCGAGCGGGAGAATAGTCCCTCACCTGGTCACTCAGGATTTGTGTGGCGCTCTTGCGCACCGGCTGTCGCGCCTGATAGGCCTGCGCTGCGGCCCGAACTTCGGAGAGTTTGAGGTAGCTCATTGTCCTGTCTTGTTAATGTCCCGCCCGCTTTGCCGCATCTTCAACCCAGGTCCCCAGGTTATAGCAGCCGTTGTGGGCGTTCCAGTCGTAGATTTGAGCGAACGGCTCCAGCGTTGTATTTGTGCGAGCACCCAAGTCGAGTCCGATACTCGAAGGAGCGAAACCTCGTGGAAAGTCTTTACTCCAAACCCACGAAGTCTTGTTGGTCAAGGCATTGTACTGGAGCTCTTTGAACCGGACCATCCCGCTTACCATCTCAAATCCAGTGACCGCGAACGGGTTCCAGCCCGGTTGATCTGTCTGTTTTAGAAAATTCGGAATGTTGTGTATCGTCACGCCGAGAAGGGCGTTGCCTCGGATGACACTTCGGAAAAGCTCATACCGGACCCACCTACGCCACGCCGTCTCCGCCCCGATCAAGGCGCATGTCACCGTGGTATTAAAGAAGCCGTCGTCGAGAAAACGCCTCAATGCGTCTTCGCTCGTGCGCTGCTTGCTCTCGAAGACGGAACTGTTGAAGAAGCCCGCATCTTCCCGGTCCTGCGTGACCCAGGAATTCTTCACGATGTTCGCGCGGATTACGTCTCGCTTGTAATGGAAGCTGAAAAAGACTCGCCGTGCCATGGTATTAGTGCGTCTGTTGCAGGATTCCAAACACCAGCACGATTGCCAGAAGAACTATCCCGTGGAGCCATACTATGGCCCCGCACCACATCGTTCGCCAGACGCTGGGCACGTCCGCCTCATAGCGCGACGTATCCATCGAGAACGGCTCAACCGTTTGCACGCCGTCCTTCTTCGACCGCCTCACGTCGTCGTAGAGCTTTCTGAAGAGGCGTTCTCGCCGAAGATAGTACGCGTCCAGACCCCAAAAGGCCGCCGCAGGGAAGAATGCAATCAGCACGAACGTCGGGTTGGTGCCTTTTGCAGCGAGACCGAAAATAGCTGCCGTGAGCGTGATGGTCCATCCCTTCAGAAGAAACGAGTGGTTGGCCATCCGTGCGACGACGGATTGAATGAATTCTAGATGCTTTGTGACATCTTCCGGCACTTTTGTTTTTGTTATATCCAAGAATACTCCAATGAATCCGAGATGCCAACCGGCCTGCCCCATTGGGGTCAACGGGACGCTGTGTCCTTGGCCTGCCGGAGTGCCTGCAATACAATCAGCGCTCGCTTGCGCGGGATGCGCTCTCGTAGGAATTGGACTTTCGCGAAGTGGCATTGTCTTAGTTGTTGCCCGCTGCCGCAGTAGCACCGCCAGGTACCTTTCGGCTTCTTGGCGGTCATGTATTCCAGAAACGTAGCGACGACGCGCAAATCCCTGGTACCCAGTTGTTCGCAATAGAAGTCGAAGATGGCACCGCAGCCATGTTGCCATTCGCCACTCGGCGGTTTCTGTCCGGTCAAGGCCAGGTGGGCTTGCCAGGCAAAGAAGCCTAGCACGGGTCCCTTGATGAACTCCGTTATCGTGGCATCGGGTCTGCAATACCGCCAGCGTTCCTCGGGTAGAAAAAGGCAGGCTACCCCGTTGTCCTGGAAGTGGTGGTCATCATCCTTGGGAATCACTCCACCGGTTTCACGGACCAGTGGGTCGGCATCCGGATAATTGGCAGGGAACTCAAGCTCGATATCGTAGTATGCGACAGCGGCGCGAAGCTCGGGGCCGGTGATGTTCAGCCGGCCGCGGACATAGATGGTGCCAGGTTCCTGCACAACGTGGAGGGTGGGGAAACTCTGCTCTATGGCACGGGTCACCCTGGAATAGAGTCCCGGTTTTTGCTCAAACCACGGCTTCATTACCGGGGCAGCCACGGGCGGGAAGGGTGCTCCCGCACGACTGAAACGATAGCCGCCGCTTTCTGGGCTTTGGACTCCTCCTCGGCAGGTCCAAAGATCTCGTCCCAACCCTTATCGTCGAGATCCTTGAGCGTTTTCGTGGCCACTTTCTTTATGCGGGCGCGCACCTGGGTATCCAGATATTCCGACAGATCGTTCCCGGTGGGGTTGGCGGGATCTTCGACAGTAAAGGTTTCGGCGTTGTCGCGCAAATACTCCCATACGAAGCGCAGCCGCTCAGGAAGTCCGAAAGGCGCCTCCGGCAGCTTAAGGGCCTTGATGGTGGTCAACTCCAGCACGAACGTCTTCAAGCCGAGCCCCGTGCGCACGTTCCGCAACTTCATCAGGCGAATCTCATCGAGGCAACCGCTGTACCGCATGTGCCGGATGTGCACATCGAGGTTCGTCTTCATCCTGGATTTCTCCCGGCTTTTCACATGGAGAAACGCATCCGACCTCTCGGGACCCGTATAGCGGCCAGGCACGACATCAATGTGGAAATCCTTGTCCAGGGAATCCTTTTCGTTGCTGCGCACCCGGAGAGCGGATGTCTTCGGCAATACCCGGTAGTCCTTTTCAAGCGCCTTCCGGACGTTATCGAAGATGTCTTCCAGAGTGTCACCGGCGCTGGTGTCTTCATTTGCAAAGTAGCAGGTCAGATCCAGATCATACGACTCCCGGATCATGGTGCCCTTCGCGACGGAGCCAGCGACGGAAATGGTTTTATCGGCGGTTTCGAACTCGCGGTTCAGTGTCGCCTCGACATCCTGCCGCCGCTTTTCAAGATCAGTGAGTTCTTCCCCCTGAGGATCTAGGGTCTGCTTATCGAGGATCTTTTGCAAGTATTCTGTTGGAGTCATTTTTCGTTCACCTTGAGTGCGTACACGTAACGTGACGCGACCTTTTCAAAATCGTAAACATGGATCACCGGATCGATCTTGCGGAGCACCTCCCGGCCGCACGTGACTGCGACCGGCGCCGGAACCGCCGCGAAAAGATGAACTGCTTCCGCACCGGGATGATCACGTCTGATCCTGCCAAGCAGTTCCTGGTATGCCACCCGGAAACGCTCCAGATCTGCCCGGGTATTGATCCGTGTGCGGCACGGGGAACCATTCGCGACGGTCAACTCGTACAAGGGCAGTTCCGATGTCTCGGCTGGCAATGCGTTCCGGTCGATTTTGCCGCTTACCGAAAGCAGCACCGCGACCTCGCTCGCCTGTCCACGGTGCTCGGCCGCGATAGTGAAGGCGGTTGGCCCAGCCTCATCCTTCCAGCACCAGTGATCCAAAACCCAGAAGTTGTACCAATTGAAATTGGAGATATCGTAGGCAATTGAGGTCCTCGGAGAGGGGAACGAGGAGGTTCGACATGCCGAAGAAGGGACACACCGAGGAGCAGATCATCGCCGCGCTGAAGGAGT
>DATMXP010000012.1 GCA_035561515.1 Terriglobales bacterium
ACGAATCCCAGCCCGGCCCCCTCTACTTACAGGGCGACCACGGCCCGGTAGAGTTTCGTAACATCGTGATTACTCCGTTGGTGAAGGATTGAGCGGCCGCGGTTTGGTGCTGTGCGGCATGTTCGTTCTTAGAGCAGTCTGGGAGATGGCTTTGTTAGAAATCGGATTCGCCCCAATCGAAGCAACTGCTGAGGCGTGTCCGGCGCCTCGTCGGACTTAGTCGAGATTCATAAGTACGTGAAGCACATCGTTTGTACGTCCGGGACAGCCGCCTAGCGTTTAGGGGTTAGTGCCGTCCTAATTCTCTTGAGGACCGACTCCATAGCGGAAAGCTGGTGTTCCCAAACTCTCAACACCCGCCAGCCATCTTGTTTCAATTGAGCAGTCGTCTTCACATCCCGAGCACGATTGCGCTGGACCTTTGCGTCCCAATAATTCGTATGCGACGACGGTCTTCTGTAGCACTTAGGACAGCCATGCCAATAGCAGCCATCTACAAATAGAAGTACGCGTTCGTGTCGGAACGCAAAGTCAGGTTTCCCGAAAATGTCGGATGGATTCAATGTCCAGCCACGAATGCCAGCCCGGATCAGACACGCACGGAGCCGCCATTCAGTTGACCGATTCCGTTGGGATCGTACTTGCGCCATCACCCTTGAGCGGGTCTCCGGGGACACCGTATCCATCTCAGACCTCTTCGCCGGGTTCTACGGTAGGAACGACGCCACCAATCTCGTTATACCTCTGTGTAGCAAGCCGCTCAAGACGCAGAGCTTGCGTCATAAGCGTGCGACGAAGCCCCTTGGATACCTTGCGCTCACTGATGACTCGTGCGAGAGCGGCGATAGTCGTAGCACGTCTCGCTATTCGCACGTCCGGGTGTTTGCGCTGTTCGTACAGGTTGTCAGGAATGATGCCTGACCGGGTGGATGGTGGGAGTTCAATTAGGTCGGTAGGCGCTATGTCGCCCTCGTTCAGTACAGCACCGAAGCTGGATTGGCTCAATACATGCTGAAAAACCGTGTATTCGGCGGCATTCAATATCCTCTTCGCCTCACGATCTTTCTTGTCCTTTCCCTGCAACTCCCACAACGGCCACACCTCAATTTCCGCCACTTCAAACGGGTCTAACACATTCATCGCTACTGCGTCAGTGCGCTGGTTCGTGAGATGCCGCCCAATACGCACCTGCAACATCTCGTTTGTCTGACCGACATAAATCGGCTCACGATCGTAATCGTAGAAGGCGTAGACGCCCCATATCGCCTTGCCAATCTTTTCCCCGTTGGAATCGGTCGTATCCAAGAACGACCGGATTTGCAGTCGAATGGCGGCTACGTCCTGCGAGACGCCCTGCGGTCCATTCTCGTTTTCTTGTGGCGGCATTAAGCCGCTATCATAACCTGATTGGTGGCGGCGATTGGAGTCAGCAGATGAGCGCTCAACCATCGCACAACGGGAACCGCTAGTCCGTCACCGAACAGATGGTATGCCTCGTTGTATTTGGTTGGCAATGCATAGTCTTCAGGAACACCCATCAACCGTGCGGCTTCTCGTGGAGAGAGCAAGCGTGACCGCACCCGGTGACCGTCGACCACCACGATGGTCTGTCTACTTGAGCCGCCAACTGGTGTCCTGAGACAACCCGAGATTTGATCAAACCGAATCTCGGCTCTCTGCACCATTACGCCTGCTTCGTTTGGTCTGCTGCGCCTGTAAACGGTGCCGACAATCCGTCTCCCGAGGTGTTGCGCTTTCTTCAACTTCTGCAAGTGCAGGGGAGACATGAGGCTGATAAGCCGTTCTGTTTGTTCTTGGCTGTGCCAGCCTACGCCCGTGGGTTCGTCTTCGATGATGGTGCTGAATGCTGGAACCGGAGTTGTTGGAGCAGGAAGCCACCACCACACCCAAGAATTCTGTACACGACTGGACAGGTGTGAGTGCGCCATCTGCAGAGAAGGTGTATGCCAAGGTTCAGAGGCAGCGGGAAGGACGTGGTCTTGCACTTCGGTTGCGGAATGGACGGCGACGATAAACAGTCTAGGCCGGGAGTGAGGCAGGAAGCGCACTGCGTCAATCACCAGCGCACCCACTCGATATCCTTCGTCTGACAAAGCGCCCACGATTGCAGCGAAATCTCGCCCGTCGTGTGACGTGAGAGTGCCGATCACGTTTTCCAGAACCACGATCTGTGGAACCCGACCAATGCTGATGATCCCACGCATAAGCCTCCAAAACGGCTTGAACGTGCCGCTCCGGTCACCCGCCAGCCCAGCCCCATTGCCAGCAAGTGACAGATCCTGACAAGGGAAAGATGCCCACACGAGCGTCGGCACACCGGGAAGTTCGTGGGGCTTCAGGTCCGCAACATCGCAGACATGGAGTTCGTTTCCACCACCAAATCTTGCCTTGTACGCAGCGGCCTTCTTCTCGCACCACTCGTTCGAGAAGGTGCATTGCCATTCCTCTCCCAGGCCGAGGCGGGCCATGCCGCCGCCAGCGAAGAACTCGTACCACGGCAATCGGTTGGATTCTTGCGTCATCGTCCGCTCCCCATTCTCATCGACTGAACCCGGCATTCTGAATAGCCACTTCAGGCTGACTGCTTAACCAGCCAATCACGGAGCATGTCTTCTACGAGTTCACTGAACTCCTTGCCCTGTTCGAGCAGACGTGCCCGAACCTTGTTCTTCATTTCTCGGGGGAGATATAGAGATGTTTGCACATAAAAGGGGTTCGAGTGTTTAGCTGGCTTTCGGCCCCGCCGTGCTATGTCCACCTGCGTATCTGGCACGGCGGGTATTTGCGTGCTCAGACCGTCAGGTTTTCGCTTATTCGAAGTCGTCACGCCCGACACCACATACGAGGAGCATATCAAGTAGACCCGTATTTGGAAACATAGATTGTTAAATATCTGAATACCTAAAAGATGAAAAGCCGGTTTGGCCCTCCACTCTTGAAAATTATCCTGCTGCTACGCTCAGCCCTTGAGAGTGGAAGCAATCAGGGCACCGGTGATGGCGGCTGTTTCAGCCCGGCGGTTTCCGCTACAATAACGGTACCTGCATGTCCGAAACGCTCCGTCCCAAGTTGTGTCTGCTTATAGGCGTGATGCTAGCCTCAGCTATCTCGCCCGCCCTGCTTGCCCAACCCGCCGGGGAGCGCACCATCCAGTGGGGCTTCGAGCAGCGCGTCCGTACCGAGAACTGGGACAACATCATGGACTGCAATGATGCCACCCCGGATCTGCGCAACCAGATCCGCTACCGCACACGCCTCTGGTCCAATATCCCGCTATCCCACGACATCGATTTCTACGTTGGGCTGGACCAGGAAACAAACCAGATCGTCCGTGCCCGCGTCCCCTGGCGCATGGACGAGGTGATCTTCGAAAACGCCTACCTCGACTTCAAGCGCCTCTTCACCGACGGCCTCTCCCTCCGGGTCGGGCGCCAGAACCTCATGCGCGGCGAGGGCTTCCTGCTCCTCGAAGGCACCCCCTACGACGGCTCCCGCTCCATCTACTTCAACGCCGCCAACCTTGCTTACTCCTGGAAAAAGTCGAAGCTCGAGTTCATCGGCATCTCAAACCCCAAAAGCGATCGCTACCTGCCCCGCTTCAACGACCGCGCCAGAACACTGATCGAGCGCGACGAGCAGGCGCTGGGGTTCTACTACACCGATAAAAATTCAGCCCGCACGAGTCTGGAGTCCTACTACTTTTATAAGAAAGAAGTTCACGACAGCCGCCTCCCCACCAATCCCCAGTTCCAGCCCGATCGCCACGTCCACACCGCCGGCGGCCGCGCCGTCCACGCCGTCACCAAGAACCTGAGCCTCACCGGCGAGCTCGCCCTCCAGTGGGGCGCCCAGCATCCCTCCACCAGCATCGCCGGCTGGGGCGGTTACGCCTACGCCAAGCGCCAGTTCGCCGGCAGCACCAAACCCTACGTGCAAGCCGGCTGGTGGGGATTTTCCGGCGACGATCCCAACACCAAAGATCGCGTCGAGGGCTGGGACCCCCTCTTCTCCCGCTGGCCCAAGTGGAGCGAGCTCTACCTATATACCCAGTTCCGCGAAACCGGCGTCGGCTACCAGACGAACCTGCGGATGTGGCAGGGCGAGGCCGGCTTCACCCCCTGGAAACCCGTCCAGTGCCGCGCCACCTACTACCACATCGACGCCTTCCACCCCTTCCCCGGAGCCACCACTATCTACGGAAAAGGCACCGCCCGCGGCGACATGTACCAGGGCCGCATGGACTTCAAGGCCACCCCCAACTGGAGCGGCCACGTCCTATGGGAGCACCTGCTGCCCGGCAGTTTCTACTCCGCCAAAACCCCCAGCTACTTCCTGCGCTTCGAGATTATGTACCAATTGAAGGGCTCGATTCCGTTATAAGCCAAACGGTTGAGGCACGCCGCGCGGTCCCGCCCCGGGGACCCGGTGCCACAATGGAGACACGGAACACACGCCGTGTCCACCATACCCGAAACCGCATCGAAAACCGCGCGCACGGCCCACATGCGCCATCTGGTGGATCAGCTCCACCGCCTGGAAGCCCGGCTGCGCGCCGGCGGGGGCCAAGCCCGCGCCGAAAAACAGCGCCACGCCGGCAAACTCACCGCCCGCGAGCGCATCGCCGCCCTCGTTGACCCCGGCACCCTGTTCGTCGAGGTTGGGCTGCTCGTCGCGCACGACAAGTACGATGGCCAGGCGCCCGCTGCGGGCGTGGTTACCGGCTTCGCCCGCATCGAGGGACGCCCCGCCGTCATCGTCGCCAACGACGCCACGGTCAAGGCTGGCGCCTGGTGGCCCGAAACCGTAGCCAAAATCCTGCGCGCGCAGGAAATCGCCATGCGCAACCGCGTCCCCATCGTCTACCTGGTGGATTCAGCGGGCGTAAACTTACCCTTCCAGGACGAAATCTTCCCCGGCCAGCATGGCGGCGGCCGGATTTTCTACTATAATTCGCTCATGCGGCGCCGGCTCCGGGTGCCGCAAATAGCCGCCGTGATGGGCCCCTGCATCGCGGGCGGCGCCTATCTTCCCGCCCTGAGTGACATCATCATCATGGTTGAGA